>NZ_CP180557.1:0-9620 GCF_047778125.1 Neptuniibacter sp. QD29_5 | reverse complement strand
ATAAGTTCTCTAAAATTTATTCGCCTTCCAAACCTTGAATAGGCTTAGTCGTGCCCCAGCTTTTACATGATGGGCACTGCCAGGAGAGCGTTCTGCCTGAAAATCCACAACTATTACAACGGTATACGGGTTTTGAGAGCTCTAACTGTCCTGTCAGACCACGTAATACCTTTAAGCTATCCTTCGCACTATCTGAGCCATATTCTATATGAAGATCGATCAGACTATTAAATCCTTTTACTGATGGACGACGCTTTAATTCTTCAGTAATAAAACTGCCAGCTGCATAAACACCTCTTTCCTGTTTAACATGCTCAGCAAGAGCAATCAGCACTGTCGTTGAGGGAGAATGCGCTAAGCAGCTACGTAAGTATTCTAGGTGATCTTTATGATCTCCTGTTCTCTCATAACATTCCCTCAGCAGAGGAATCGTTTCGGATACAAATAAACGGTCTTGTTTTGATACTTTTTTAAGATGTTTTATCGCCTGCTTCCACTGTTCAGACTTCATTGCGATCTGAGCTTTTAACAAGCTTACACGAACATTTTTCGAATCAAATTGCTCTGCATCTTTGAGATACTCAGCCGACGCTTTGATAAGCTTTTGCTGTAATGCCATGTCAGCTAATTCACAGCAGTAATGCGCTAACTCGTTATTTAAATCACGTCTTTCATCCGTTGGGAGTTTATTCGCTGTAACTAAAGCTTCTTCCCACTCACCTTCTTTCTCATAGAGCTTAATTAACAGATTGAGCGCTTTACTGTGGATGCGTTTAGGGAAGGAGATTTAATAATTTCCTGTAAGAGATTTTCAGCTCGGTCCAACAAGCCCACAGAATAATAGTCATTCGCTAGCGCCATCTGAATCCGCATAAAATCATCCCGATCCAAATTGGGGCGCGCTAGAAGGTTTTGATGGATCTGTATCGCTCGATCTACATCACCTTTACGGCGAAAGAGCTTTGCTAAAGACAGGTGGGCTGGAATGGTATCTGAATTGATCTCTAAAGCACGGATAAAGCTTTCAATCGCCTCATCCATTTTCTCATTCAAAAGATAATCTAAACCGGTAAAGTATTCGTGGCTTAGATTCGTTTGGGGAGGCGTAGGTTTTGACTGCTTATCACGCCTGCCTAGCAACCAGCCAATGCCGATCGCCAGAACAAACGGAATTAAAAGAAAAGCGTTGTCGAGATTAAACGGCATCTTTCAGGCTGGATACTCGCAACTGATCTAGCTCTTTTTGTGTACTAGCAATTTTACGGCGCGCAGAGCCCAAACGAGTTTTTAACATCACGATAATCATTGTACTTAGCGCTCCACCGATAAGAGCACCCGCAACAAATGTCGCTACTAGCCAAGTACCTAAACTAAATTCTGGTAGCTGCAGAAAAACAAGATTAATCGCAACCTGATCTGTGTTGTTAATCACTAACATTAAACCAATAAATAGTGCCAAAAACGCTAAAACAACGAAGATCAATTTTTTAACTAAACGCACCGGATTAAACCTCAATTACCTAATTTTGAATTGAATCATTTACCTGTTCACGCAACTCTTTACCTGGTTTGAAGTGCGGAACATATTTAGCATCAAGCGCTACAGACTCACCCGTTTTTGGGTTACGGCCTGTTCTAGGCGCTCGATAATGTAGTGAAAAACTACCAAATCCTCTGATTTCTATACGATCACCTTGAGACAAAGATTCTGTCATGTGATCTAGCATCGTCTTCACGGACAGCTCGATATCCTTCACCGACAATTGCTCATGTCGATCTACTAGTACTTCAATCAGTTCAGATTTCGTCATACCTCTACTCCTTTGCTCGTGGACCGTACATTCTGCCTAGTTACTCAGAGTCACTTTTATTCATCTGAGCCTTAATTAAATCACCGATAGTCGTTGGGCCTGATAGCGTCGTTTCAGACTGTTGACTGATTTTATCCAGAAC
This sequence comes from Neptuniibacter sp. QD29_5, assembly GCF_047778125.1. Classification (GTDB taxonomy): domain Bacteria; phylum Pseudomonadota; class Gammaproteobacteria; order Pseudomonadales; family Balneatricaceae; genus Neptuniibacter. The sequence continues at coordinate 7,667 of NZ_CP180557.1, read as the reverse complement.
TTGTTTCTCTTGCTCTGCCTCCATCTGCTTGATGGAGAGCGAAATAACTCTGTTTCTACGATCAATCTGGCTGATCATAGCCTCAACTTCATCTCCAACGCTAAAATGATCTGCTAGATTATCTATGCGCTCTCGAGACACATCGGAGATTCTTAGTACCGCTTCAACACCTTCTGCCACGGTTACACTTACCGCCTTGTCAGCAATGTCAGAAACTGTACCTTTTATAACTTTTCCTTTGCCATGACTCGCAGTAAAACTACTAAATGGATCTTCATCTAGTTGCTTAACACCCAAAGCGATTCTCTCTCGTTCTGAATCAACCGAAAGCACCACCGCTTCTAAGTCATCGCCTTTTTTCAGTGTTTTAACAACATCCTCACCGTTGTCATCCCACGACAAATCGGATAGATGCACAAGGCCATCGATACCACCTTCTAGGCCAATGAAAACACCAAAATCGGTTATTGAACGGATTTTACCACTTAAGCGATCACCTTTTTGGAATTTAGTCGCAAATTCTTGCCAAGGGTTAGCTTTGCATTGCTTCATACCTAAAGAGATACGACGACGCTCTTTATCGATGTCTAATAACATCACATCGACTTCGTCTCCCACTTGAACAACTTTAGATGGGTGAACATTTTTATTAGTCCAATCCATTTCAGAAACATGGATCAAACCTTCAATACCTTTTTCGATCTCTGCGAAACAACCGTAATCAGTAAGATTCGTCACTTTGGCTTTCGCTTTGGTGCCGATGTCGTAATTAGCAATCAGCTGTGTCCACGGATCTTCTGTTAACTGCTTAACCCCGAGCGAAACACGGTTGCGTTCTTTATCAAAACGCAGCACCTGCACATCTATGCTTTCACCAACCGTTAATACTTCACTTGGATGCTTAACACGTTTCCAAGCGATATCAGTGATATGTAGCAGGCCATCAACACCGCCAAGATCAATAAATGCGCCATAGTCGGTAATGTTTTTTACAACGCCTTTAACAACAAGGCCTTCTTTCAGTTCTGAAAGCAGTTTTTCACGCTCAACACTGTAAGCCGCCTCAAGAACAGCACGACGTGAAACAACAATGTTATTGCGCTTGGCATCGAGCTTAACCAATTTAAACTCGAGTTCTTGGTTTTCTAAGTGGCTGGTATCTCGAAGAGGACGGACATCGACTAAAGAGCCCGGAAGGAATGCCTGGATATTTCCAAGCATAATCGTTAGGCCACCTCGGACTTTACCCGAGATGTGCCCTGTTACAATTTCATCAGATTCGTAAGCTTTCTCAAGCTCTGCCCAAGCTTCTGCTCGTTTCGCTTTATCACGAGAAAGCTGGGTAGAACCGAAGCCGTCTTCGACAGCTTCTAATGCGACTCTGACTTCAGAACCAACATCAATTGTCAGCTCACCAGAGTCATCAATAAACTGCGACCGCGGGATAACACCTTCTGATTTGAGACCTGCATTGACGATGACAAAGTCATCCTCAATCGCAATTACTGTACCCGTTACGATAGCGCCTGGCGCCATCTCCAACTCTTGAAGGCTCTCTTCAAATAGTTCAGCAAAGCTCTCGCTCATATCTGTATCCCGCTTTGTCGTTATGACACTATCAGCGAAGCCCTTTATGCCTCGCTGCATCCATTACAGCGGCTAGGACCTCTTCGATTGACATCTTAGTCGTATCAAGAATTACTGCATCCGCCGCGGGCTTAAGAGGAGCAACAGGACGATTCATATCACGGTCGTCTCGTGCCTGAATATCCTCCAATATAGCTTGAAGACTAGCACCCAGTCCCTTGTTTATCAACTGGTTATAACGTCGTACAGCGCGCTCCTCAGCACTGGCATCTAGATAGATTTTGAGTGGTGCTTCAGGAAAAACAACGGTTCCCATATCACGACCATCTGCAATCAACCCTGGCATTTCAGCAAATGCACGCTGACGCTCTAAAAGAGCATCACGAACCGCTGGAATAGCTGCGACAATCGAAGCATCCTTTCCTACAGTTTCAGTACGAATGGCGTCGGTAACTTCTTCGCCTTCCAGAACGATCTGAACGGTATCGTCATCACGAGGAATAAACTGCACATTTAAGTGCGCAGCTAAAACGACCAGCGCTTCTTCATCATCGAGGTTTACACCATGATGATTGGCTGCAAGACCCAGTAGGCGGTATAACGCACCACTATCTAACAGCTCCCAACTTAACTCTTTCGCCAATAACTGGCATATAGTTCCTTTACCCGATCCACTGGGACCATCAACGGTAATTACGGGGACTTGTCCGTAATTAGGCCTTAAGGCCATTTAGAGCTAGTAGAGTACTTCATATGTCCAGCCACGATCTTCTCGATCAGTTAAGGTCTATCCTTGGCGAGAACAATGTTCTCACTGGGGAAAACCAGACCGAACACTATCGCACAGGTTTCCGCTCCGGCGAGGGTTCTGCCCTTGCAGTAGTATTTCCAACCACACTGTTAGAACAGTGGAAGGTTCTAGATACCTGCATTAAAGCCGATACGATTGTGATTATGCAGGCCGCTAACACAGGTCTGACAGAAGGCTCCACTCCAAGTGGTGACGACTATGATCGTGAGATTATCGTCATCAACACCACGCGCATGAACAAAATCTACCTGATTGATGAAGGCAAGCAGATCATCAGCTTCCCTGGGGCGACACTATTCACCCTTGAGAAGATGCTAAAGCCTATTAATCGTGCACCCCATTCTGTCATTGGCTCTTCCTGTATCGGCGCTTCAATTGTTGGCGGTATTGCAAACAACTCCGGCGGTGCCTTGGTTCAACGTGGGCCAGCTTATACTGAGCTCTCTCTGTTTGCTCAGCTTAACGATAATGGCGAATTGGAATTGGTGAATCACCTTGGTATTGACCTAGGCGAAACACCCGAAGAGATCCTTACAAATCTAGAACAGAAAAACTTTACCGACGCTGATGTTAAAGCCAGCACTCAAAAAGCATCGGCAAACGATTACCCTGAAATTGTTCGCGATGTAGATGCAGATTCACCTGCACGCTACAACGCTGATACTAGCCGCTTATATGAATCCAGCGGTTGCGCAGGCAAAGTGGGTGTATTCGCTGTGCGCTTAGATACCTTCCCTGTCGCACAAAAAGAACAGGTTTATTACATTGGTACCAATGATGCCAATGAACTGACAGAGATTCGTCGCCATATTCTGCAACACTTCGACAACCTACCTGAAGTGGCTGAATACATGCATAAAGATATCTACGACATTGCTGAAAAATACGGCAAAGATACTTTTATGATGATTAACTACTTTGGCACCGACCCGCTTCCAAAGCTTTTCGCTATGAAAGGTCGTATCTCTGCTGCACTGAATAAGATCAGCTTCTTGCCGAAGGATATTCCAGATCGCGTTATGCAGGTTATGAGCCGATGCTGGCCAAATATTCTGCCAAAACGTATGCGCGATTTCCGCGAGAAGTATGATCACTACCTCGTGCTAAAAATGAGCGACGGTGGTATCCCTGAAGCAGATAAGTTTCTAAAAGAGTTCTTCAGTAACAGTCAGTCTGGCGATTATTTCGAATGCGATGCAGATGAAGCCAAAAAGCTTATCTACACCGTTTTGCCGCTGCAGGTGCCGCTATTCGTTATCAGATCATCCACCAGAATGAGGTCGAAGATATTCTGGCACTCGACATTGCACTTCGTCGAAATGATCCGGATTGGGTAGAAAAACTACCGGAAGAGATCAGCAAGCATATTGTTCACTCACTCTACTACGGTCATTTCATGTGTCACGTTTTCCATCAGGATTACATTCTGAAGAAAGGCGCTGATGGTAAAGCGGTGAAGAAGATGATGTTAGAGCTTCTTGCACAGAAAGGTGCGAAATACCCTGCTGAGCATAACGTAGGCCACCTATATGAAGCTGAAGAAGGGCTACAGAACTTCTACTTCTCGTTAGACCCGACAAACACGTTTAACCCAGGGATTGGTAAAACACCAAAGTCGCGCTGTGGCTGCGGTACGCCGCATTAAATATAACTAAAAATTTATATATTGAGCTAGGTCTATAGATTGTCGAGTAAATCTGAGCACCGACTTACGAAGTGCTAAACTGACCAAATTCAATACTTTAGTCTAAGACTGTTTTTGAGGAAATGATCATGGCACTTCCAGATATCAAAACTATTCTTTACGCAACATCTTTGGGCAAACACACTCGACCTGTATTCCGCCAAGCGGTTAACCAGGCAGTGCTAAATGATGCCAAGATCGTAATGCTGCACGTTGTAGAGCCGATGGGTGAGATGGGACATGCACTGATCCAAAACTATGTATCTGAAGATCTTATCAAGCAGATGCATGACGAAGGTATCAAAGAGATTCACAACACCATGCAGGAACGTGTTGAAAAATTCTGTGAAGACGAACTGCAAAGTTTAGAAAAGCCTGTAGTGCTTAACATTGAGCACAAGGTTGCTGAAGGCAATCAAACCGATTCTATTCTTGGTGCTGCGCAAGCTGAAAATGCTGATATGATCGTTATGGGCGCGGAAAACCGATTTGGTCACCATAGCCATACAAGCCAGCAAGTGATGCGTAATTCCAAGATTCCTGTACTGATTGTTCAAACAGGAAAAGAGTACGATTAAACGCTCCAAAGTAGGCCACAACTGACATATAAGGTAGTTATTGATGGAAGTACAAGGTCTACTGATTGAACGGATATTCCTTACCGTGTTCCCACTTGTGGCGATTGTCACAGTGGGATTTTTTTATGCCCGCCGCTACCAGCCGGACATGAATGCAGCCAATCAGATCAATATTGATGTTTTTGTTCCTGCGCTGATCTTTGCTGTTTTATCTGCTGAATCATTTGATCTAATTAAGTACCAATCTCTCGCCATTGGCGCCGCTATTATCGTGATTGGCTCAGGTATTCTGCTCTACCCTGCCTGTAAACTGTTAAAGGTACATCCTAAAACGTTCCTACCTCCAATGATGTTCAGCAACAGTGGTAATTTGGGTATACCGCTGATTGTCTTAGCGTTTGGAGAAAGCGCGCTGCAAGCCGCTGTAGTCTTATTTCTAGTGGAAAATTTGCTCCACTTTACCGTCGGTATCTACATACTGGATCATAAGACTCGTTTGCTTAATCTACTTCGCATGCCGATGATTTTAGCAACCATTTTAGGCCTTATCTGGAGCGGCTTCGATCTACCGATCCCTAAAGCAGTCCATACCTTTATCGATATGCTGGGCCAGATAGCCATTCCATTAATGCTCTTTGCACTGGGCGTAAGAATGACTAGCGTAGACTTTTCTAATTGGAGAATAGGTAGCCTCAGCGCGGTACTCTGCCCTGTCAGCGGTATTATCATCGCTCTGATCTGCCAGCAGTTCTTACAACTGGATGCGACACAGTTTGCCTATCTAGTTGTCTTTGGTGCGCTACCACCAGCCGTTTTAAATTACATGATTGCCGAACGTTACAATCAAGAGCCCCATCAAGTCGCTTCGATTGTTTTGCTAGGCAATATGGGCAGTCTCATTTTTATTCCAATCACTCTCGCTTTTGTTATATAAAATCACTTAAATATTCTCAAATAGCATGAGAGAAAAATGGACTACTGTATCGGTATAGATCTTGGCGGCACCAAGATCGAGATTATTGCGCTGACTCCATCTTCAGATGTTCTATTTAGATATCGCGTTCCTACGCCACAAGGGAATTACCAAGCTACCCTAGATGCAATTTTCTCGCTTATAGAAAGAGCTGAAAGCAACATAAAGCATCCAGCTCGCTCCATTGGTATTGGAATTCCCGGTGCCGTTTCGCGAGAAACAGGTTTAATTAAAAACGCTAACTCTACCTGCTTAATCGGCCACCCATTAGATAAAGACTTGAGCGAGCGACTACAAAAGCCTATTCAAATCGCCAACGATGCTGATTGTTTTACACTGTCTGAAGCTATCGATGGTAGCGGCAAAGACTACAACTCTGTCTTTGGAGTAATCTTAGGTACCGGCGTTGGCGGAGGCATTACAATAAATAAGCAACTGCTTAGCGGTCCAAATTCTATTTGCGGCGAATGGGGACATAACCCCCTACCTAGACTGGATGCGTCCGATGGAAATGGGCGAGATTGTTATTGCGGCAAACAAGACTGTATAGAGACGTTCTTATCTGGCCCAGGGTTCACAAATCACTATAACGATTCGACTTTTTCACATTTAGATACGGAATCAATCTGGGAACTCGCTAAAGCTGGAGACAAGTCAGCAGTAGATTATTGCAACTTATACATCGAGCAGCTGGCTAAAGCCCTCTCATCGGTTATAAACATACTGGATCCTGACGTTATTGTGTTAGGCGGCGGGCTTTCAAACCAGAACGATATCTATCAGAAACTTCCAGAGAGGTTAGCCCAATATGTATTCTCTGATTCGATGAATACGCCGATTTTGAAAGCGCAATTTGGCGACTCCAGCGGAGTCCGTGGAGCCGCCTGGTTGTAACACCCAAATCGCTCTGAGCCTTACAACCTACTACTAGTGCTTAACGCTACTTCTTACTCGCCACTTCTTTCTTTTTATCCACAACCTCTTGAATAGAGATATTTGAGCGATTTTTCTCAACTGTGGCAGCACCAATGCCTTTCACTTCAGTTAATTGATCTACCGATGTGAAAGGACCATTGTTAGTACGATACTCAACAATAGCTTCTGCCTTAGCTACCCCAATACCATTAAGGTTTTGTGCTAACTGTTCGGCTGTAGCGGTATTAAGATCGATAGGAGCTGCAAAAGCAGACAAAGAGAATACACAAGCGAACGCCATGATCAGCGCTCTTAAAGAAGAAAGTTTCATAGTAAATTCCTTTTACTTTATTTTAGGTCTGACCTCATCCATTTAGGCCAGACCTTCTTTATAACTTGCTAAAGCTACGAAAGCAACGGTGCTAATTCAGCATCGATTTTAGCTAGTGCGTCTACAGGCGAATCTGCTTTAGTAATTGGGCGACCAATCACTAGGTAATCACTGCCTGCTTTTAATGCATCAGACGGTGTCATAATACGCTTCTGATCGCCAACATCCGCATCCGCAGGTCGAATGCCCGGTGTTACTAGTTTGAATTCTTCGCCGATCACTTGGCGTAATGGCGTTACTTCCTGCGCAGAACAAACTACACCATGCAGACCACTTTCTTCAGTTAACTTAGCCAAACGCTTCACATGCTCTAACGGCTCAATATCTAACCCTAAATCGCGCAGGTCACTGCGCTCCATACTGGTTAGTACAGTCACACCGATTAACAACGTCTCAGAACCATTAACTTGCTCAAGCTCGTTGCGAGCAGCTTCCATCATACGGCGGCCACCCGAAGCATGAACATTGACCATCCATACGCCTAGTTCGGCAGCTGCGCGAACGGCTTTAGCCGTAGTATTCGGGATATCATGAAATTTCAGATCTAGAAAAACATCAAAACCTAAGCTCTGAAGTGTTTCTACAATAGCCGGACCACTTCGTGTGAATAACTCTTTACCAACTTTTACACGGCATCGAGTCGGGTCCAACTGCTTAGCCATTGCCAAAGCCTGATTTTGATCAGGGTAATCTAGTGCAACAATGACTCTTTTTTTATCCAATAACAT